>NZ_CP135022.1 GCF_039388985.1 Buchnera aphidicola (Aphis aurantii)
TTAATATACCATTATATGATCTCAATCATTTACATCAAGGAATTGTACATGTAATAGGTCCTGAAAACGGTATGACTTTACCTGGAATGACTATAGTTTGCGGTGATTCTCATACATCAACTCATGGTGCGTTTGGAGCTTTAGCTTTTGGAATTGGGACTTCTGAAGTTGAGCATGTTCTTGCAACACAAACGTTAAAACAAAAACGTCTTAAAAATATGAAAATTGAAATAGTCGGAAAAATTAAATGTTTTATTACTGCAAAAGATATAATTTTATTTATTATAGGGAAGTTAGGAACTTCTGCTGGTTCTGGATATGTAATTGAGTTTTGTGGAAACATAATCGAAAGTATGAGTATGGAAGGACGGATGACCATGTGTAATATGGCAATTGAAATGGGTGCAAAATCTGCATTAATTTCTCCTGATGAAATTACATTTTCTTATTTAAAAAATAGATTATATTCACCATTTAATGAATCCTGGGAAAATGCAGTTAATTATTGGAAAACATTAAAAACAGATAAAAATTCTTATTTTGATAAAGAGTTAGTTATTGATGTAACTGATTTATCTCCTCAGGTTACTTGGGGGACTAGTCCCGATCAAGTTTTATCAATAGATCAAAAAGTACCAGATTATGAATTTCTAAACGATCCTATAAAGAAAAAATTAGCTGAATCTGCATGTAATTATATGAATTTAAAACCAGGAACATATTTAACAGATATTAAAATTGATAAAGTTTTTATTGGTTCTTGTACAAATTCTCGTATAGAAGATTTGAGGCTTGCTTCTCAAATATTAAAAAATAAAAAAATTTCATCTAATGTAGAGGCTATCGTTGTTCCTGGTTCGGGGTTAGTAAAGCAACAAGCTGAACAAGAAGGGATAGATAAAATTTTTCTTGATTCAGGATTTGAATGGAGACTTCCTGGTTGTTCTATGTGTTTAGGCATGAACGATGATAAATTAAATAGTGGTGAACGTTGCGCTTCAACTAGTAATCGAAATTTTGAGGGTCGACAAGGAAGAGGGGGTAGAACACATTTATTAAGTCCTATTATGGCGGCTGCATCAGCTATATATGGCCGGTTGGTTGATGTAAGAAATATAAAATTATAAGAGGTTAGTGCAAATGTTTAATTCTACAGAATATCAAGGTACTGTTTTACCTTTAAATATATCTAATATAGATACAGATACAATTATACCTAAACAATTTTTACAGAAAGTAAATAAAACTGGTTTTGGTACGTATTTGTTTCATGATTGGAGATATTTAGATAAAAATCAATCTAATATTAATTTTGATTTTGTTTTAAACAAAAAAGTTTATAAAAATTCTAGTATTTTATTGGCTCAAGATAATTTTGGATGCGGTTCATCACGAGAGCATGCTGTTTGGGCTTTATTAGATTATGGTTTTAAGGTAATAATTGCTCCTAGTTTTTCTGATATCTTTTATAGTAATAGTTTTAATAATAAGCTTTTATTAATTGTTTTAAAAAAAACAGAGATTAATTATTTGTTTGATTTAATTAGTAAAGAAATAAGTATTACATTAAATATTAATTTATTAAATAATGAGGTGAAAATTGGAGATAAAAAATTTTTGTTTGATTTAAATAGTTTTCAACGATCTTATTTATTAAATGATTTGGATGCTATAGATTTAACTATGAAGTTCAATGATAAAATTAAATCTTATGAAGATAAAATGTTTCCTTTTTTGTTTGAAAGAAAAGAATTTAGTGCTTAAAATTTTAAATAGCGAAATTTTTTTAAATTCGCTATTTATTTAATGTTATATTTGTTTTTTTTTATATTTAAAGAATATGTTATTTTGCATGTATTACATATAAAGCATGTATGAAAAAAAACAATATGCATTTATTATATTTTAAAAAAAAAATATATTAAAAAAAAAAAAAATATTTAAAAATGTTCAATTTTTTTAATAAATTTTTTATGTTTTTGATGATTTATAATATTTGAATAGATAATTGACAATAGGAGGTTGTTTTTTGATGTTTTTATAACATTCTTTTATCTGATATAAAATGGTATGGTAGGTTTTATAAATTAATATTTTTATTAATTGTCAGGATATGTGTTTGTTGCTATTTTTCTTAAATAATAATAACTAATATTAACTTGTTTTTTTAAACCACTTGGTCCCATTTTGGTTAATTCGCTTATAGAATATTTTCCAACTAAAGCGTGAAGTATTTTTTGTCTTGCTTCTTTTTCATCTAAAGCTATTAAACGTTGAGCATTTCTTTTCTTTTTGTAAAAAGCATGTTTAGATATTCTATATTTTAAAAGATTTCTCATTTGATTATCTTTTGCTTTAGTTTTTGCTTCAGATATTGTTATAGGCTTTAATCCCTTAGAGATTAAATTTTTATTAATCCAACCTAATTGTTGTTTTTTTGCATTTTCTAATTGTTTTTCTGAAATATCAAAAAGCATAAAAAATAATGGAGTAAGTGTGATCATTTTAGGCATGTAATTACCTAATACTTTATCCCATATTTTTTTGCAAGTCACAAAACCCATGGGTTCCATAAATTGTGTTATTAATCTAGATGCGCGAGTAATTGATTTATTACCAATTTTTGATATTGTAGATAAACCACATTCATCTGAAAGTTGTTCTACTGATGCTTGTACTAGTTCTGATGAAATATTAAAATGGTATAACATAGCAAGTACCATTGCTCTCATGGCGCACGCTCGGTGTTCATTTAATCTTCTAGTTCTTTTAATAGGTAGTCCAGTTTTAATATTTTTAGGTTGAATAATATAATTTAACTCACATCTTGCAACATCTATTTCTGACGCTTTTTTCATTGCGAAATAAATAAATGTTGGTCGACGTTTATCTTTAATAGGAGGGGTGAAAACTGGATTTTGATTATTTATGTAGTTTTTTCTAAATGACATAATATATTTTTTAAAAAGTTAGTTAAAAACACGTTTATAGTTTGTAATATAATTTTTAATCACGTTATATTGATATATATATTTAACATAGATTAAAGATTTTTTCAATAAAAAATTTTTTTACATGATTAAGAGTAGAAATTTGAAAATTTCCACTCTTAATCATGTAAAAAAATTTTTTATTGAATATAATATATTCATATTAAATATATTTTCACCAAATAATTAATAAAGGGAATGAAAATGGAAAAATTTATTGAAAAATCAATATATGCTTCACGTTGGTTAATGTTTCCGGTATATGTTGGTTTATCGTTTGGGTTTATTTTATTAACATTAAAGTTTTTTCAACAAATAGTTTTTATTTTACCCGATATTTTAGCAATGTCAGAATCAGGTTTAGTATTAATAGTTTTATCTTTAATTGATATTGCATTAGTAGGAGGTCTCTTGGTAATGGTAATGTTTTCAGGATATGAGAATTTTATTTCAAAAATGGATATAGAAGATAATCAAAAAAGATTAGGTTGGATGGGTACTATGGATGTAAATTCAATCAAAAATAAAGTTGCATCATCAATAGTTGCGATATCTTCTGTACATTTATTACGTCTTTTTATGGAAGCTGAAAGAATTTTAGATGATAAAATTATATTATGTGTAATAATTCATTTAACATTTGTATTATCCGCTTTTGGAATGGCATATATTGATAAAATGAGCAAAAAAATAAAACATAAATGAAAATTTTTATTAACTTATTTAAAGTTATTTGAAAGGATTTCGAAATTATGTTATAAATTAATGATTATATTTAGTTATAAATTATATAACTAATCATTTCTCTTAATATATTTCTAAAAATATATTTTATATTCAAGTGTATTATTTTAGTGCCTAGAAAAAATTATATATGTAATTTAAAACCAGTTTTTAGTCCTCCTAAAAATGAGAAAAAGAGATCTAATTTTATTAATTATGCCATGAAAAAAGCAGCTAAAATAGATGTTGCAAGAAGTATGTTGAATTGTACTTTATTAGCAATAGATCCAAAAACTGGTAATATTTTACCTCGATTTAGAAGATTAAATGAACACCGAGCGTGTGCCATGAGAGCAATGGTGCTAGCTATGTTATATTATTACAATATAAAATCTAATTTAGTAGAAGCTTCAATTGAAAAATTATCAGATGAATGTGGGTTATCTACAACATCAAAAATTGGCAATAAGTCAATTACACGTGCATCTAGATTAATTAATGAATTTCTAGAACCTATGGGTTTTATAAAATGTAAAAAAGAAAAAACTAAATTTTCTAGCAATTATATACCTAAAAAAATATTCTTAACACCAATTTTTTTTATGCTATTTAATATATCGCAATCAAAAATAAATGAGTATTTATTTGAATGCAAAAAAAATTCTGAAATTTTGAGAATTATAGAAAAAAAAATATTTATTTCATTTTCAGATATTAAAATTATTTCAAGATTAGATGAAAGATCTGCTAAAAATAAAATTTTAAATGTTTTAATTAGTTGTTATACAACAAATGAATTAACACAGATTGGTCCTCAAGGTCTTAAAAAAAAGATAAACATTGAATATAATAATATACGTAAATATATAAATACTAATAAATAAATTTACACAATAAAAATTTCATAAGCAAGGGAGACATATTTCAAATATGTCTCCCTTGCTTATGAAATTTTTATTGTGTAAATTTATTTATTAAGATCCATTCAAAACTGAGAAAAATATTATGAATTCACAAGTTATTATTTTTGATACTACCTTACGCGATGGAGAGCAAGCATTACAAGCAAGTTTAAGTGTAAAACAAAAATTACAAATTGCATTATCTTTAGAGAATGCCGGTATCGATATTATTGAGGTTGGTTTTCCAATATCTTCGCCAGGAGATTTTAAATCAGTTCGAACAATATCTGAACAAATTAAAAATAGTAAAATATGTAGTCTGGCTCGTTGTATAGATCAAGATATTGATGTTGCAGCTGAAGCAATGTCCAAATCAAATTCATTTCGAATACATATTTTTTTAGCAACTTCGACATTACATATGGAATCTAAACTAAATAAAAATTTTGATCAAATTATAAATATGGCAGTTTCTTCTGTTAAAAGAGCTTCACGTTATACAGATGATATTGAATTTTCTTGTGAAGATGCTAGTAGAACAACTATAGATAATTTATGTAAAATTGTAGAAAAATTAATAAATGCAGGAGTTAAAACGATTAATATCCCAGATACAGTAGGATATACAGTGCCTAATGAATTATCTTTAATTATTAAAAATTTATTCCAACGTGTACCAAATATTGACAAATCTATTATCTCAGTACATTGTCACAATGATTTAGGTATGGCGGTAGGAAATTCAATATCTGCTATAGAAGCTGGTGCAAGACAAATAGAAGGAACTATTAACGGGATTGGTGAACGAGCTGGGAATACAGCACTAGAAGAAGTCATTATGGCAATAAAAGTTAGACAAGACATTTTAAAGGTATCAACTAATATTAAACATAAAGAAATATATCGTACTAGTAAAATAATAAGTCAAATTTGCAATATACCTATCCCCCCTAATAAAGCGATAGTAGGTAGTAATGCTTTTGCTCATTCTTCTGGAATCCATCAAGATGGGGTATTAAAAAATAGAAAAAATTATGAAATTATGGATCCTAATAGTATCGGTGTAAAAGAAGTAAAATTAAATCTAACATCTAGATCAGGAAGAGCAGCGGTAAAACATTACATGACGGAAATGGGTTATAAAGAAACAGATTATAATATAGATGAACTTTATACAGCATTTCTTAAATTAGCAGATAAAAAAGGGCAAGTTTTCGATTATGATTTAGAAGCATTAGCATTTGTTAATACACAGCAAGATGCATTAGAACATTTTTCATTATCCTTTTTTAGCGTGCAATCTATTTCTAATGGTTTATCTACTGCTTCAGTTAAATTATTATGTGGAAAAGATGTATTTATAGAATCTGCCACTACAATTAACGGACCAATAGATGCTATTTATCAAGCTTTAAATAGAATTACACATTATCCTATAATTTTGCAAAAATATCAATTGATAGCAAAAGGAAAAGGTGAGGATGCACTAGGTCAGGTAAATATATTAGTTGAATATAAAAAAAGAAAATTTCATGGTTTAGGTTTAGCTACTGATATTATTGAGTCTTCTGCACAAGCTATGATTAATGTTTTAAACACTATATGGAAAGTTAATCAAATTAACGAAAAAATTAAAAAATTTAAAAATATAGATAATTAAATTTTTTTCATTTATTTTATTTAATTTTAATTGGAAAAATATTCAATATGAAAACAAAGTTTCGTATCGCAGTTTTACCAGGAGATGGTATAGGCCCTGAAGTTATGCAGGAAGCTTATAAAATTTTAAACACATTAAAACGATATTTTTCTTTATCACTTATAGTAAATGAATTTTACGTTGGGGGGGTAGCTATTGATCATGAAGGTATAGCTTTACCATTAAAAACAATAACAGGTTGTGAAAATTCTGACGCAATTTTATTTGGATCAGTTGGGGGGGTTAAGTGGAATACTTTATCACCTGAATTACGTCCTGAAAGAGCTGCTTTATTACCTTTAAGAAAACATTTTAATCTTTTTGCTAATTTAAGACCCGCTAAATTATATTCAGAATTAAAATATTTATCTCCTCTTCGTAGTGAAATTATAAATAATGGTTTTGATATATTGTGTATTAGAGAATTAACCGGTGGTATTTATTTTGGGGAACAAAAAGGTCGATTAGTAAGTGGAAATAATACCTATGCCTTTGATACCGAAATTTATTATGATTTTGAAATTAATCGAATTGCTCATTTAGCTTTTCAAGTATCGCGTTTAAGAAATAAAAAAGTTTGTTCAATTGATAAAGCTAATGTTCTAGAAAGTTCTTTTTTATGGAGAGAGATAGTAGAAAAAGTTTCTCAAGACTATCCTGATGTCCAATTGTCTCATTTATACATTGATAATGCTTCTATGCAACTTATTAAAGATCCGAATCAATTTGATGTACTTTTGTGTTCAAATTTATTTGGAGATATTTTATCTGATGAATGCGCAATGATTACCGGTTCAATTGGAATGCTTCCATCTGCCAGCTTAAATGAAAAAAATTTTGGTCTATATGAACCAGCTGGTGGATCTGCTCCTGATATTCAAGGTTTAAATATTGCTAATCCTATTGCTCAAATACTATCTCTTTCTATGTTGGTAAGATACAGTATGAATTTACCTAAAATAGCAGATAAAATAGATTTATCTGTTCATCGCGCTTTGTTAGAAGGTTATAGAACAATAGATATATCTAATGGAAAGGATTATATAACAACTAGTAAAATGGGTGATATTATTAATCATTTTTTGATAAACGAGAGATAAAATGAAAAAAACCTTGTATGAAAAAATTTATGATGCTCATATTATACAAAGAGAACAAGAAGATATATCGCTTTTATATATTGATTTTCACTTGTTACATGAAGTTACATCACCTCAGGCTTTTGAAGCATTGCGGGAAAAAAAACGACTAGTTCGTCAGCCTAAAAAAACATTTGCTACGATGGATCATAACGTTTCCACAATCAGTAAAAATATTAATGCATCAGGGGCTATGGCAAAAATACAAATGGAGCAATTAATTAAAAATTGTAATGAAT
>NZ_CP135023.1 GCF_039388985.1 Buchnera aphidicola (Aphis aurantii)
AACGCTATAAAAAAAGCACATTTTTAATAAAAATAGGATATTTAAAAAAAATGGCAAATATTTTACTTTTAGACAATATTGATTCTTTTACTTACAATCTTGTCGAACAACTTAGAAAGCAGCATAACAATGTATTAATTTATAGAAATACAGTAGCTATAAGTATTATATTAAACTCAATCAAAACTATGATTAACCCTTTGTTAATGTTATCACCTGGCCCAAGTACTCCTGCTAATGCAGGATGCATGTTGAATTTAATTCAAGAAATCAAGGGTAAAGTCCCGATTATTGGTATCTGTTTAGGTCACCAAGCGATTGTAGAAGCATACGGCGGCATCATTGGATATGCAGGTGAAATATTTCATGGAAAAGCATCTCTCATTAACCACGACGGTTTAGAGATGTTTGAAGACCTTCCTCAACCATTACCAGTTGCTCGTTATCATTCGCTAGTATGCAATAAAATACCAAAAAACTTTATCATTAATTCTTACTTTGACAACATGATAATGTCAGTAAGAAATAATTTAGATTATGTATGTGGATTTCAATTTCACCCAGAGTCGATTCTAACCACGTCTGGTGCATTACTTTTAGAAAAAATTATTAATTGGGGGATGGAAAAATATAAATAATCATGAATAAAAACAATTAAACATGTTTAAAATTTTTTAACTGTACAAAAAACATTGAACAATTTTAATTTTTAAATCATTTCATTAGTAAACACTTCATTTCAAACCAAACTCAAAGTTATCCACAACTGCTGTGTATAACTTTATTAAAAAATATTAAAAATATGTTATTTTTTGATTTATATATAAATATAAGTGTATGTTTTATATGATTTTATTATTTTTTTAAGAACTTCAAAAGTATTTTATTCACATGTTCATAACTTTGGGGATAAGTTATGTATAAATATTTAAAAAATTGTTTTCAAAAAAAACAAAAAAACTATAAAAAACAAAAAAACTTTTTAAATACAACAAGTTAGTTTGAAATACCTTCGTGAAGGTGTTGTATTAAAAGATAAAAAAATATATTTAATATATATATATATATTATTATTATTGTTTTTTTTATTTATTTAATGTTATTAATAACTCTTTTTATTTAAATATATAATGGTATTAATGGTTTATTATATTTAACATATTTTTATTTTTTTAAAATATTATTATACACGAAAAAAATAAAAAATGTAACATTATTTGCTTTAATATATTAAATTAGTTATTATTTAATTTAATAAAATTATTAAAATAAAGAAAATTAATCTAATGAAAACCAGCCTATATGAAATTGAAATCGTTCAAAAAGAGGCAAATTATCATCCCGATCCTACAATAGTATTTAATCATCTTTGTGCATCAAAACCTTCAACATTATTGTTAGAAACAGCGGAAATTAATAAAAAGAACGCTTTAGAAAGCATTATTATTATAGACACTGCTATTCGTTTTACATGTGAAAATAATTCAGTTATATTAACTCCAATTTCCTTAAATGGAATGGAAGTTGTATTTATTTTAAAACAAAACATCCCCGCCAATATACAAATAGAAGAATGCAAAAAAAGCATGATTTTAACTTTTCCTCGTATTTCTAAAGATCTTGATGAAGATAAAAAACTATTTTCATTATCAGTTTTAGATGTGTTTCGATTCATTATTAAAATTTTTAGCAATAAATACAAAGTACCTAAAGCAATGTTTTTTGGTGGATTGTTTTCTTACGATCTTATATCCATATTTGAAACTTTACCAAACTTGATAGGCAATCAAAAATGTTCAAATTTTTGTTTTTATTTAGCTGAAAGTTTACTTATTTTGGATCATCAAAAAAAAACATGCTTAATCCAAAGTAGTATTTTTTCTCGAAATATCAATGAACAAGAAAGAATTAAAAAAAGAACAAAAGAAATAAAAAATAAGTTAAATGAAACACTTAAAAAAATCAGTCCAATCAAAATCAAAAATATTAACTTAACATCAAATATAGATGATATAACATATTGTTTGATTATTAAAAAATTAAAAAAGTTAATTCACCAAGGAGAAATTTTTCAAGTGGTTCCGTCTCGAAAATTTTACTTACCTTGTCCCAATTCATTATCAGCTTATCAATTTTTAAAAAAAAGTAATCCTAGTCCTTACATGTTTTTTATGCAAGACAAAAGTTTTATATTATTCGGAGCATCACCAGAAAGTTCATTAAAATACGATGAAAAAACCAGACAAGTAGAACTTTATCCCATTGCAGGCACTAGACCTCGAGGAGTGGATCAACATGGTAAATTAGATTTAGATTTAGATAGTAGAATAGAATTGGAAATGCGAACTAATCATAAAGAGCTCGCAGAACATTTGATGTTAGTAGATTTGGCTCGTAACGATCTAGCTCGAATTTGTAAACCTGGAACTAGATATGTATCTGATTTGGTTAAAGTTGATAAATACTCTCATGTCATGCATCTTGTATCAAGAGTCGTGGGTGAGCTAAAAGAAGGGCTTGATGCACTTCACGCTTATGCTGCATGTATGAATATGGGGACACTCACTGGGGCTCCAAAAATTCGAGCGATGGAGTTAATCGCAGAGCATGAAAAAGAGAAACGAGGAAGCTATGGTGGAGCCATAGGATATTTTACAGACTCAGGAAATTTAGATACTTGTATTACAATTCGATCAGCATATGTAGAAGAACAAATTGCCACTATTCAAGCAGGAGCTGGTGTTGTCTTCAACTCCATCGCTGAAAATGAAGTAAAAGAAAGTTTAAATAAAGCACAAGCAGTAATT